>NZ_LR215038.1 GCF_900660665.1 Mycoplasmopsis maculosa | reverse complement strand
TTTTATCACCCTTTTATGAAATATCTATTAAAAGTGAAAATGTTAGATATGATGGAGTTTCTGATTTTTATATAATGTAATTAATAATAATGAAAAATATATAAAAAAAGAAAAGAATATTGAATTAATTTTGAAAAAGAAATAAGAAAATTTGACTATCTTATGATAAAGATAATAAAATTGAAGAATTAGAAAATGTTTTAAAAAATGATTATTTTAATAAAGTTTATCATTTTTCAAAATATTGTCTAAATCAGAAAGAATAGAATGAATTTTATCAAATAATAATATTATAATTTATGTAGAAAATGGATATATAGACTTCGAAACATTTTGAAACACTTGATTTGAGGCTATGCCAAAAATATTTAATTTAAGTGAAAAAGATAAAAGTATTTATCAAGATAGAATTCTAGGTCTTTTTATAAGTCATAATAAAGAATTCTTAAAAGAAATAATTAAAATTTTAAAAAAGGATTTAATTTGGTTTTTAGAATCATCAAATAAAAAACCTAAATTTGATATAAATTTAATAATTGTTAAAAATCCTGAAATAAAAAGAAATTAATATATCAAATTGACTAATATAACTAAAAAATAAAGATATATGTAAAACTATGAAATATTATTATTACTTTAAAATAAATAAATACACATATACAAATAATAAATTTAAAGCAATAATTTTTAATAAAATTAAAAAACAGCTTTAAATATTCTATTAATAAAATTTATTTAAAAAATAATAAGATAATTATTCCACAATCAGAATATGGTGATTTTGGAGAATATTTAGGTTGATTTGCTTATGAACAAATGATATCAATGGTGAAATAATTTTAAAAGTAATTAGCAATAAAATTGAAAAAATTATTAATCAAAAAATATCAAATTTAAGAAAAAAATCATTAATGAGTTTTATACCTTGATTAATATACGCTTATGAATAAAAAACTAAAAATACTATAAATAAGTACTTTTATAATTAGTTAGTTAACAAAATTAACTAACTTTTTATATACAATAAATTAAATAATTTTTTTAAAAATATCATTTGTTATAATTTAATTAATATTAAATTATCAAATAAAGGAATAATTATGAAAAACAAAAAAATTTTAAAATGAATAGGTGCTGTTGCTCCAATTTTATCATTACCAATTTTATCTGCTTCTTGTTTAGAAAAAGTAAATCTAATATTAAATGGAAATAGAGAAGGTGAAAAGGATAAAGAAAACCCTGAAACATCAACAAATCCTACTCCTAATCCAACAACACCACCAAAGGATTCAACAGAACCTATTAAAAAAAGAAGACGAAAAACCAAAAATTACTCATTCTGAAATAATTAATAATTTTAAGGAAGTATATTCAAACAATGCAATGCTAGATGCTAATCCAAAAGCATTCAATGATGCAGGAAACTTTTTAGCTTATGACTTAAGAACTGATCCTAAATTTCCCTATTCATTAAAACTACCAGACCCATTAACAATAATTTTAAAACATCCAACAGCTATTTGATACTATTCAGGTATTAAAAAATACTATGATTATATTTTACAAATGGATAATGTTTATAATAATAAACAACAACTACAAAATAGATTAAATAGACTTTTTAATGAAGGAAGTACAGAATTTATTAATACAAACTATTCAACAAAAAGATTAGGAATAGTTTGAAAAGATGCATTAACTTATAATTTAGATAAAATAATTAATGCATATGAAGATATTTACACAAAAAGCTCTGAGTTTTCTTCTATGTATCACGGTGTTTTACCTTTAGATTTTGGTGAAAAAGAAACAGAATTGCTTGAAAAACACAATGAAGAAGAAGCTGATTGAAAATAATCACGGTCAAAATCTTGAAAGAGAAACAATGAACCCTAAAATCAGCTACAAAGAAATGTATGATATATCAAAACAATTTTATAAACGTTTAGATAGACACTTTTTACAAGAAAGAATTAATCATAAAAATAAAACATTATCATTAGAGGCTGTTCCAAATAAAGATATAAAAGCTGCTGATTATTTTAATGATTGATATAACTTTAAATTTCCTTTCCCAGTTGACCAATCTTCCAAAAACTATATAGGTGTATTTTCTTACGGTTTTCAAACTTATTTAGAAAAAAGATGAAACCCTTATGATTTTTACAATAATTCAATTGTTTTAGCCCCTTTTAAAGCTATTCAAAATTCAAATATAATGGCGACTAGCCTAAAAGTCTTAAAAATATTACTTACACTTTAAATTAGTGCTTTCTATGCTATCAAATAACCCTAATAAATCATTTTTAGAACAATTAGATGAAACTAAAAATGAAAAACTACAAGAATTTTATAAAAAATATAATTATACAAATGGTTTTTCAAGCTTGCTAGAAGTATTAATTAATTCAGTATCTAAAATTTTAGACCCAACTATTTATGTTAATTTTATTGATGAATTCGGAAATAAACATTACTTTTATGATGAATGAAAAGATAGTTTAATTTTAGGTAGAAAAAATCATATTCAAGATTCAAATCAAAGACAATTTTACATATTTGCTTTAAATTTATATAATAAACTTTTAATGCCTTTTAATTATTTAGTAAATAGTTATGATAGTGAAATAGAATTTAATACTGATTCTGTAAATAGTGATTTAAGTTCTTGAAATATTCGTAAATTCAAAAAAGAATTCTACAAAGAATTTTATCAACCTATTTTTGGGGAAATTAAAAAAATGCAAGAAGCTACTGATGAAGCAAAAACAAGAAGCGCTAAAATAATGATTAAAAACTTTTTAGAGAATTCTATTATTAAAAAACCTGATAACAATAATCAATTAACAGAAAATAAAAATTTAATTAATACATATGAACTTAGAGCAAAAGATATAACAGGAATTGAATTTAATGAATATTGATTAAATCCTAATAAGGATGAAAATGAATAATACTAAAAATTATTATATTTATTCTGATGAATCAGGTGTTTTTAGTAAGAATGATAGTTTTTTTATAATAACTTTTCTAGTTTTTAAATCTAAAAAGTCAATATCTAAATCAAAAAAATTATTTAAAAATAAAGAAGACCGAATAAAAAAAATAAAAAATATTAATCCTGAAGAAGAATTAAAAGGTTTTACTCTATCATTAAATCTTAAAAAAGTATCATTAAATCATTTAATACTATAGATAAGTTTTTTGTAAAAATTGACATAAGCAAAATAAAGGAAGAAATCATTGATAACAAAGCAAATAGACGAAGATTTTTAAATTGAGTAATAGCTGTTTCTCTTAAAAAATATTTTCAAAATGAAATTAAGAAAAATATTTTGTCCAAAGAAGATATTTTAAATATTTTTTTAAATTTAGATAATATATCAACAAAAACAAGTGGAAAATATACCTTAGAAGAATCAATAATAAGAGAACTTTTTTGAGAAGTTTATAATTCTGATTGTGATATTACAATACCTCCATTTTTTAAAAACATAGGATCGCTTACTCTTTCATATTTAGATTCAAAGTATTCACCTTTAATAAGAATGGTTGACGTGCTATCAAATTATATTTATGTTAATATTAAAAAAGGAAATAAACTAGATGAATTTTTAAAATTTTATTTTCCTTTTTAAAAATCAATGTATAATAAAGGTGCAATTAAGTTTGCGTAAATCAAATGGATAACCTAACAATGTTTAAGCGTATTTTTAGTACGTAGGCCCTGAATGGATTTCTACATTTTAATGTAGATTTTTTTATTTTAATGTTATAATGATGTTGTGATTAGAGCATACACAACTCTCCTGAGTCGTGCACGTTAAAATAATTGGTCATACTTCATTACAACCGGTCAGGTATGTGGCATTAACAGTTGTTTTTTTATAATATATTAATTATTTAAAAAAGGAGGCCATATGAAAAATACAGAAAAAGATTATATTTATGCTGATGATAGTTTTTTAAAAAGTCTTGATGAAGATTTTGCGAAATTAAATATGGATGACTTTTTCAAAAAACACGGAACTTATGAAGAAGTAGAAAGAATAATGAAATCTTTAGAAAAAATGTAAAGAATTGTGAATAAGATATTACCTTCTCCCACCCTGGGCACAATAAAATAATATAGGGACGTCAAAATTAAATTGGCTGGTTGTAATATAACCATTAGGCCAATTTTTTTATTTTAATGTTATAATGATGTTGTGATTAGAGCATACAACTCTCCCGAGCCAGGCACATTATAAAATAAAAGGCCACATTTTAATAACCAGCTACTGAGTATGCAGTTTTTGGCTGGTTTTTTATATTTTAAAATAATAAAAAAGAAAGCGCAAAAACTTTCTAAAACTATTTTATTTTTTAAAATATTCAATAATTATTATTTAATATTAAAAAAGGTTTAATATTTCTTATTTTTAATTTTTTTCTATTTAAATTTATGTTAATAATATTATTTTTTATTATTAAAGGAATTGATTTTATCGATATTGGTATATATGTTTCATATTGATAATTAGTATTAGAAATTTTCTTCAATACAATTTGTGGCATTTTTTGTTTGTTTAGGTCTCACATTAAAAAATAGTTTTTATTATCATTGCATAAATAAAATGTAGTACTTTGATTTGCATATATTAGCTCTATAAAATCTACAAAAATTTTAAATCTTTGTATTAAAAAAACAAAAAAATCATTAGAAGAATATTTACTTCTTATGTCAATATCTAATTTTGATCAATTGTTAATAACAATTTTTTCTAATTCTTGATAAGGATTTTGAAAAGCTAACGATTTATTTATGAATTTTTTTATAAATAAATAATTTTTGACTTTTATATCATTTGTATTAGTTAATTTTTTTCAATAATGAAAACCTAAAATATGAAAAATATATTTTGGTTTAATCTGAA
Source organism: Mycoplasmopsis maculosa (assembly GCF_900660665.1). Classification (GTDB taxonomy): domain Bacteria; phylum Bacillota_I; class Bacilli_A; order Mycoplasmatales; family Metamycoplasmataceae; genus Mycoplasmopsis; species Mycoplasmopsis maculosa. Next base: position 5,119 of record NZ_LR215038.1, on the reverse strand, counting down.
TCAAATAATCTGTTTTATCAGTACTACTTGTATTATTCATAAACACATTTAATTTGTTATAAGTAGATAAATTATTATCAATTTGGTAAAACATATTTTTTAATATATAAATTATTTTTTTAAATATTATCTTTAAACTATTATTATCCATATAAAAGTAAACCTTATAAAAAAATGATGGGTTTAAATAGCCAACAACAGCCCCCATCCTATCGTATCGCTAAGCAACCTTATTTTATTAAAGTGTGGCAATGCTCGCAAGTCGGTTGTTCCACTTTAACACACTTAATTAAAGTATATCATTTTTTATATTTTTTAAAAAATAAAAAGAAAGCATAAATGCTTTCTAATCTTATCCTAATTTTTTTTCTTATAACTGTTACACTTTTCAAATAACACAGAGCCCAGCTATTAGCATTTGTGGATAAGCACAATATACTTAAAAGTAATCTGTGTACGAATAAATTATATATAAAAATAAAAAAAGACAAAACTATATTAAATAGTAATGTCTTTAGAGATTAAATAATCTCTTTTAACATAGGTACAAACCATCTTTTAATTTATAAAAGCGCCTATGTTCCATGCATAATAAATTATATATTAAAAAAATAAAATTTAACTAATACATATTAGCTTAGAGTAAAGAAAATAACAGAAATTTAATTTAATGAATATTGATTAAATTCTAATAAAGACAAAACACAAAAACAGATTAGTAAAAAAATCATATAAGTCTTTTTATAGTCCTATATGATTTTTTATTAAGTTAAATTAACTCTTTAATAATATAATATTTGTTAATAAAAAAATGAGAACAGTGTCAGCATTGCTGTCTTATTCTCGAGAAGTTTATTTGTTAACAAATGCCTTCTACTTAACAGGGCAACACTCCACCTTTTAAAGTATTTCTAAAAGGGGCCCTATTCCTTACATAATAATTATAGTATAAAAAAATTAAAATTTTATATTTTTTTTAATTTTTTTAACAAGTTTATAATCAAATGTTTCATTATTTATAAATGTATTAAGTGTATCTACAAAAATTTCTAACAATGTTTTTTAGTACTGTTATATTCGTTTATAAATGAGATAATCACAATTATATCAGTTAATTTTATTGTCTTTTTTATTTTAATATCTAATTTATTGTTAAATATAAAATTTGAAATGTTTTCATAATATTTACTTTTTCTATTTGGTGCTATTAATTCATAATTCAGAATAATAGAATTGTGACATATAATATTCCTAATTTTTTTGAAAATATTCATTAGACTTATTAATTGATAATAATTAACATTCAGTTTTTGATTTATTTTAGCAAAATGATTTAAAACTAAATTTTTTATGTCTTTATTTAAATAGTCTAGCAGTTTAATTAGCTGACCAAATGTTGTCATATGTAGTATTTCTCAAAGATAAAGATTATTTAAGTTTATGTTATTCTTGACTTTTTTATTTTTAAAATCTATTTTTATTTCTTTTATAAATTATTTTATATTTTTTCCTTTTTTAAAATTACCATAATTATTAAAAATGTAATACAATCTTTTTATATTTCATTTAAAAATTTGTACTTGTTTTAATTCAGTTTTTAAATTAAAATCGATTTCCAGTTTTGAAATAAATTTTTCAATTGAATTTAATATTGCATTCCTTAATTTAATTTCTATATTTTGAATATTAGTTAATATTAATTTTGATACAGTTCTATCGCAATTAAATAAATCAATTAAATTAGAAGACTTGGCATTTAAAAAATATCAACCATTAGATTTATCTTTATGAGATAATAATCATTTTCATTTATAAACTAAATGATTATAACCATAATTCATTAAATATAATTTGAATCTATTTTTTTCAAAATCTGTTTCCCAATTAATACCTTTGTTTTCAAGAAACTCAATTTGTTCATCAAATGATAATAAACTTTTTAAATTATTTTTATTCATAATTACTTATTATATAAAAATAATTGAAACTAATTAAATTAAAATTTAATTAGGGGAATAAATGAAAACAAATGATATTGAATATATTAATGAATTATCAGCTAAGGAAATAACATTTCTTTCAGAACAATTCAAGAATTCTAATAAAAGAAAAGAACAAAAATGATATTTAAACAAAAAAATTAAAAGAAAAATTATTGGACAAAATTTAAAGATATATGAATTTACAATTTACCAATATTACTATTTTATAGGTAAAAATAAAAAATATATAAGCTATTATCCAGAAAAATATAAATATTTAATAAACAAATCATATGATTTAAAATTAATTTTAGAAACTTTTTATTTATATTGTGGACTTATTAGAAATAAATTTGTAAAAATTAGTTGAAATTTATGCAAATATTATGCTAAAAAATTAAATCTGTTTAATGAAGAAAATCATACAAATATTAAACAATATGCAAGTGAAATATACATACATATTGATGATTGTTATGATAAAACAAGAGTAAATAAAAAAGTTATTAAATCAAATACTAAAATAATTAAAATTAATTCAAATATTGATAATAAAGTAATTTACACATACGAAAATTATACTGCTATTGATAATGAAAAAATAGCTAATATTTCAAGAGCAAAAATTATAATAGAATTAATTAAAAAACACTATTTTATAGACTCAAACACTAAATTGTATCTTTTAAGTGATGGCGCAAAATACTTTCAAAATTTAGCAAAAATATTAAACGCAACACATATTTATGATTACTTTCATTTTATTAAAAAATTTAACGATATTTTTATGAAAAGAATATATATTTACAACAAATATAAAAAAGAAATTTTGAAAATTAATGGATTATCAGTACAAAAATGATTAAAACTATCTTTGTCAAATAAAGATGAATTATTAGAAAAATTAAATTATTTATTAAAATTGAAATTCAGTAAAAAATCAATTTCAATAACAATAAAAGCTTTTATTAATTTTATAAAAAATAGTTGCTCAAATTATAAATTTTATATTAACAATATAACAGCTCAATCAGAAAGTGCAGTTAGCTTATACAAAAGCTTTTATTCTAAAAGATATTCTACTTTTTCAGTTGAAACAATTCAAAACTTAATAAAAATTCAAGCTTCTGAAAAATGAATTTTTATAAATTTTAAATCAATGATAAAAGAGTTAAACTTAAATGTTTTATATGAGCCTTTACTTTGAGAGGTGCATAAAAACAACATTTATTTATAGCTTTATTTTTTAACTTTTCATATTATATATACGCGCACGTGATAAATATATTAGAATAATATATTGCTTTTCGCTTGCTAATACCCCCAGGTCAGCTAATGTAAATAACGTACTTATTTAATTAAGAAGACCTTCAAACTAAAAGAAAAAAACAACCAACCCAACCACCACCAAACAAACATTTTTTATTGAAATACCAATAAAAAATGAAATATATAGTGTATTCTGAACAAAAATGTAATGAAAATTAAAATAAATAGTAAGTTTATATGCCTACATAGTAAAAGAATCATAAATTTTATATAAAAAATCAGCAAAATTTATGCTATAATAAGAAAAAATGTAGTTACCTACATAAATTTCTATCCCTCAATAAAGGAGGATTGAAAATAAAGTAGGTAGAAATACCTATTTTTTCTTTTTTGTTAAAGTTTTTTGAAAAAATAAAATGAAAATTTAAAAAAATGAGGGGTTTTATGCTGTATAAAATGTGGAATAAAGAAAAATTTTGTACAAATTTTTTCATTTTTTATAAAAAATATAAACATAAACCTACCCATTTTGATGCTCAAAAATTAAATTCTTTATTTCATAAAAATATTATTGAAAAAAATAAAAAATTACAATCAATGAAATTATCTAGTTTAATTGATGCAATAACAAATAATAAAGTTTATGTTTCTTCTACTGGAACAAAAACAAAGTTTTTAAATATTGATATTGATTATAATGGGAATGAAATTTTTAAAACATTATTGAAATATTACAATTTTGTTTTTGAAAAAACTGATTTAAATAACAAAAATAATCTTGAAATGAGTTTTTTAAAGTATTTTACTCCTACGTTTTTTTACGAAACAAATTCATCAAGTTTTACTTTAAAGAAGATGAGATTGGTTTATGCGTTAGATGAATCAATAGAAAAAGAATTAGCTGTTAAAATTGTTGAAAAAATGATTTTAATTATAAAAAACATATTTAATGCTGAAGTAGATAAAGCATCAAAAAATTTAAAACAACTGTTTTATGGAACAGTTAATAAAGTTTTCTCAAACAAAAATGTTCGTATTTACAATGCTAAAAAATTACTTGAAATTTTAGATTATTTTATTAATTTATATGAATTAGAAGAAAATAAAAAGACTAAAAGTATTTTTTCATATAAATACAATTTAACAGATTTTATTGAAGTAGATAATTATGAAGACGCTTTATGAATTTATATTGCGCTTTTTAAAATCAATATGGGGCATTTACTTATAGCTAAACAAAAATGATTGGATAAATTTAAAGATACTATGACTAGAAGACCTTATTTTAAGGTAAAAAGAAATTCAAAAGGCTATGAAATATTAAAAAATTCTAAATTAATTTAATGAAAGTAGGTTTTAATATGATTTTAAAAAAGGATAATAAATAAATGAGTACAAAAGTTTTGTATAACAACGATAATGGGTCAGGATTAGCAAAAGAAATTACTAATTCAGTAACTGGTGGTTTTCAAACTATAATTTCAGCAATAACAGTTCCAGCTATAATTATTTCAATTGCATTTTTAGTTTGATTAATTATAAATTTAGTTAGAAGATTCAATAAGCTTTCAAAAGTAAAAGCAGATGAATACAAAATGGAAGTTAAAAAGCTTTGATGATACTTAGCTGGTGTGATAGTCTTATTTTTATCAATAATCTTTTTAATTACAATGAATGCTACTAATTGAAGTATATTAAATACATCTGTGTCAGGATAATTAAATGCAATGACTTTTAGATAATGTTGGATATATTATTTATAGCGCTTTATGGTACATTTTAGTGTTTCTACCAGCGTGAATATTACACATAGTCTATTCAACATTAGAATTTATAGCCTTAAAATTACCAATATTTATACTTTTTGG